>NZ_JAFGYS010000050.1:0-645 GCF_017491705.1 Pseudomonas sp. 86_A
GTTTTCGCTATTTATGAAAATTTTCCGGTTTAAGGCGTTTCCGTTCTTCTTCGTCATAACTTAATGTTTTTATTTAAAATACCCTCTGAAAAGAAAGGAAACGACAGGTGCTGAAAGCGAGCTTTTTGGCCTCTGTCGTTTCCTTTCTCTGTTTTTGTCCGTGGAATGAACAATGGAAGTCAACAAAAAGCAGCTGGCTGACATTTTCGGTGCGAGTATCCGTACCATTCAGAACTGGCAGGAACAGGGAATGCCCGTTCTGCGAGGCGGTGGCAAGGGTAATGAGGTGCTTTATGACTCTGCCGCCGTCATAAAATGGTATGCCGAAAGGGATGCTGAAATTGAGAACGAAAAGCTGCGCCGGGAGGTTGAAGAACTGCGGCAGGCCAGCGAGGCAGATCTCCAGCCAGGAACTATTGAGTACGAACGCCATCGACTTACGCGTGCGCAGGCCGACGCACAGGAACTGAAGAATGCCAGAGACTCCGCTGAAGTGGTGGAAACCGCATTCTGTACTTTCGTGCTGTCGCGGATCGCAGGTGAAATTGCCAGTATTCTCGACGGGCTCCCCCTGTCGGTGCAGCGGCGTTTTCCGGAACTGGAAAACCGACATGTTGATTTCCTGAAACGGGATATCATCAAAGC
>NZ_JAFGYS010000051.1:0-640 GCF_017491705.1 Pseudomonas sp. 86_A
GTTGAAGATGCCGCCCGACGACTTCTTCACGATCTCTTCCAGCGGCAGGTTCTCGAACTCGGTGCCGGGGATCAGGTTGTTCAGGTTCGTCACATAAGCCTGGTGATGCTTGCCGTAGTGAAACTGGATCGTCTCCTGCGAGATATGCGGAGCGAGGGCGTCTTCAGCGTACGGCAGCGGCGGGAGCGTATGAGCCATGATCGGTTCCTTCGAAGTGTATGTAGGGAGGGCAGTGTTGGATGCTGCGGAACGCCCGATTGTAGGCGAGTCCGAATAACCCCGCAAACTCGCGGGCCTTTATCCGCCGCATCCGAAAAATCGATGCTCGCGCGGCACGCGCGAAGCGATACGCGGACGGCTCGCGCCGCCCGCGTATCGCGCACGCGCCACATCGTCAGAATGTATCCGAAAGACGCGGTTGCACGTCGGCAAGCGATACGTCGGCCGAGCCCTCGGCAAGGTGCACGGTCAGCCGGCGCTGCGGCTTGAGCGATGCGGGCGCGCGCACCGCGCGGCCCGTCTGCGCGTCGATGAGCGCCGCGTAGCCGCGCTCCAGCGTGCGTTGCGGGCTCAGCACCTCGAGCCGCGCCGCGCACGCGGCCACGCGTGCGGTATCGCGTTCGAGGCGCCGCTGCAGCGT
>NZ_JAFGYS010000052.1:0-614 GCF_017491705.1 Pseudomonas sp. 86_A
TGTCGGCCCTGCTCGAAGGGCTTAATTGGCGGAGTGTCCACGAGGCACGGGAGACAGTCGTCCCCACGCAAGCCGGATAATTGCAGCGCTGCGGCGAATGAATCAGGCGCCTTGAGGTCGTTGCAAAACGACGGCGCATACGATCTAATCTGTGGGTGTCACCGCTCATTAGCCCGTACGCAATGCTGGCCTGACGTTTCTTGAGGTGCTGTCGCCTTCGCGCCCAGTCTGTCAGCCAAGGCCTCGTCAAATTGAACCTCAACATCAAACCTGCGACCACGACGGCCCGAGCCGCTGGGCCAAAGAGACACTTACCTAGACTAGCCCGCATTTCTCACACGGCCGATAGCTGTGCGACGGAGGATAGAAGGTCTAGCGAAGGTGATGAGGAGCCGTTGCGCTGGAGGCGCGGGTGGCGATTTGGCTTTGAGTGTCTCCTTTGGACCTGTTGGTGATGCCGCCGATTGAGCGCGTCGCAGCTTCGCGTGTCAGGTGGGTGCGGCGCGGGCCTTGGCGGTTTCGGCCAGGCGGCGGGCCACGTGTCCCCATTCCTGGGCGGCTGGGCAGGCCGAAGCCATGGCGATTTTGATGCGGCGGACGCTGATGCGCACCAG
>NZ_JAFGYS010000053.1:0-593 GCF_017491705.1 Pseudomonas sp. 86_A
TCCTAAGCTGCTCGACCGCGCTTTGCTGCGCCGGTACGATCAGGTGCTTGAGTTCGATGCACCGACAGCAGAACAAATCCGCAAGCTGATCTGTGCCAATCTCGGCAAGATGAAAATTGAAAAGCCGAACTGGAAAGCAATCGTTCAGGCGGCGAAAGACCTCAGCCAGTCCGAGATCGTCCGCGCCACTGACGACGCGGTGAAGACCGCTATTTTGGACGAACGCATCGAATTGACGACGAATGATATTCTCGACCGCCTGCGTGAGCGTCACATCATGCGCAGCGCGTTCATGGAGTCGAAAGGCGCATGATAAATGGCGTCGCGGTTCACGCTTCCACACATTGAAATCACGCGTTTCAAATCGCAGCAGGACTACTCCGGCGTAGGCGGTGGCGGCAGTTCTGCCGTGCGCATCCGCGAGGAGCATGGCCGCCGTCTGCAAGGAGAACTCGACGCTGCACTGAAGCTCGCTGAAGAACTGCGCCCGAAAGATGACCGGCTGCCGGCGCCGACAACGTCCATTATCGAAGTCGAATTGAGGCGTGGCACCGATCCGGAAACGCTAGATCGCAAGAAGGCCGATATTCGTT
>NZ_JAFGYS010000054.1:0-568 GCF_017491705.1 Pseudomonas sp. 86_A
TCGTCGCTCTTCGTTGTTCGTCGACTTCTAGTGTGGAGACGAATTGCCAGAATTATTAACTGCGCAGTTAGGGCAGCGTCTGAGGAAGTTTGCTGCGGTTTCGCCTTGACCGCGGGAATGAGACATAACGATAGCGACTCTGTCTCAGGGGATCTGCATATGTTTGCAGCATACTTTAGGTGGGCCTTGGCTTCCTTCCGCAGTCAAAACCGCGCAATTATCCCCGTCCTGATTTACTGGACTCGCAACGTGGGTCCATCAGTTGTCCGTATACCAAGACGTCTAAGGGCGATGTACACCCTTTTGAGCAATGATTGCACAACCTGCGATCACCTTATACAGAATTATCAATCAAGCTCCCCGAGGAGCGGACTTGTAAGGACCGCCGCTTTCGCTCGGGTCTGCGGGTTATAGCTTTTCAGTCTCGACGGGCTAGCACACATCTGGTTGACTAGGCGCATAGTCGCCATTCACAGATTTGCTCGGCAATCAGTACTGGTAGGCGTTAGACCCCGTGACTCGTGGCTGAACGGCCGTACAACTCGACAGCCGGTGCTTGCGTTTTACC
>NZ_JAFGYS010000055.1:0-568 GCF_017491705.1 Pseudomonas sp. 86_A
GAATCGGCGAGATAGAATTGCAAGAGGTCCGGCGGCGTCAGCGTGTTGATCAGAAGCGGCACGAAGCCGGCGCGCACCGCGCCGAAGAACGCGGCCGGATAGGCCGGGGTGTCGTCGAGGAACAGCAGCACGCGGTCGCCGCGCTTCATGCCGAGCGAAGCCAGGCCGTTGCCCCAGCGGCAGGCGTCCGCGCAGAGCTCGCCATAGGTCCGCGTGCCCGCGGGGCCCAACAGCGCGAGCTTGTCGCCACGGCCCTTGCCGAGATTGTCGAACAGGACGCGGCTGGCGTTGTAAAGTTCCGGAACGGCAAAGCCGATCTCGCGTGCCCCCGCGCTGTCGGCGGGCACCTGGTCGAAAATCTCGTTGCTCATGCCTCGTCTCCGCCGTTCTTGGCGGCCTCGTAGCGGGCCATGAAGGCCGGGGACATGTGGCGCAGGCGTGCATCGTCGATGCGGCCGGAGCGCGTGATGTAGCTGTAGGCGAAGTCCATCAGGTCGAGCTGCATGTGCTGGGCAAAATGCTCGTACCAGAAGGCGCTGGTGCGCGCGGCGTTGACGAGCTTCTGCAC
>NZ_JAFGYS010000056.1:0-566 GCF_017491705.1 Pseudomonas sp. 86_A
GGCATAAAGAGCCTCCTCCGAACAATCCAGTCACCGGACAGATGTGGTGCGGTCGAGGACGAACTCCCAAATGGATGGCGGGCCACGCGCGTGAAGACTTTCTCATCGTGCCAACAGCACAATAGCGTACCAACGTCATGGACCTTCATTCGAGGTGGTCAATAAGGCGTACCGCCAGCATAGCTCGCCACTGGCGAACGGAAAATTCATCGATCGAGACCGATGCTCCAGCGGTACATCATCATATTTCACCATGCGTTTTCGTCGAACTCAATTCGCTCGCTTGTGAAAAACTGGCAAATATCCTCTCGCAGCTACGATCGATCGACGTTGCTTTCCCAAAAGGCACGAATCGCGGCAATACCGTACGCGCCGGCGTTGCGAGCTTCAGCCAAGCTGTCGACGGACATCCCTCCTAACGCATAGACCGGAACCGATGTCAGCGTTGCAAGCTCTCGAAAACGTGGCCAACCCAGTGGCTCTGCAGTCGTATGAGTCGCAGTCGGCATAACCGGCGAGATGGTGATCAGATCGACCCCTATTGAATCTGCATGTCTCACCTGATC
>NZ_JAFGYS010000057.1:0-565 GCF_017491705.1 Pseudomonas sp. 86_A
GCGAAGTTGAGGTTGGCGGTGCCCAGCAGGATGCCGTCCTCGACGTTGGCCGACAGGGTGTAGCTGACAGTGGTGCGAACCACGTCGTGGCCTTCGCCGACCGCTTCGATGATCTTGTCGCTTTGGCTGTCGACGAAGTAACTGTCGTCACCGTCGCCGCCGATCATGGTGTCGGCGCCCGCGTAACCGTCGAGGATGTTGTTGCCGGCGTTGCCGGTCAGCACGTTGTCGAGGGCGTTGCCGGCGAAGTTGAGGTTGGCAGTGCCCAGCAGCACGCCGTCTTCAACGTTGGCCGCCAGGGTGTAGCTCACGGAGGAACGAATCACATCATGGCCTTCGCCGGCTGCCTCGATGACCTTGTCGCTCTGACTGTCGACGATGTAGGTGTCGTCGCCAGCACCGCCGGTGAGGGTGTCGATGCCGGCACCGCCATCAAGGATGTTGTTGCCGGCGTTACCGGTGATGATGTTGTTGAGCGCGTTACCAGTGCCGTTGAGGTTGTCGCTGCCACGCAGAACCAGGTTCTCCAGGTTGGCGCCCAGGGTCCAGTCCAGCGAAGCATTGA
>NZ_JAFGYS010000058.1:0-554 GCF_017491705.1 Pseudomonas sp. 86_A
CGTTCCGTTCGGTCGCCAGGCCACGGCGTGGGAGATTGCCTATGCCGTGCTATTCTTCCTGTCCGACGAAAGCGTCTACGTCACCGCGCAAACGCTCGCGGTGGATAGCGGATTGAGCGGGATGTGAGGCCTGTAGCCCGGATGGAGCGCAGTGCAATCCGGGATTGGTGGCCACGTGAGCGATCGAGCGATGCGGTTGGTCTGACCCCGGATTACGCTGCGCTTCATCCGGGCTACGGGCTACCGACTTCGTAGCAAGCTATGCGCCTCGCATCAGCAGCGCCTTGAAGTCGGCCCGGGCGCGCTGCGCCTCGGCGCGCGCGACGTCCGAGGCATCGCCCATGCCGAAATAGCCGTGGATCAGGCCGGGACCCTCATGGTGCTTGACCCGCACGCCGGCGGCTTCCAGCGCCTGCGCATAGGCCGCGCCCTCGTCGCGCAGGGGATCGAACCAGGCGGTGGTGACGACCGCCGGTGCGACACCGGCGAGGGATGCCGCACGCAGCGGCGAGACGCGCCAGTCCGAAGCATGGCCGGGATCGGCGAGATAATGG
>NZ_JAFGYS010000059.1:0-553 GCF_017491705.1 Pseudomonas sp. 86_A
GCTGCGGGCAGCTCGCCGGCGGCCGCGGCCTGGGCCTTGCGAAGCACCTGCAGGAGGTCGTTCGGACGAAACGGCTTCTGCAGGCAAATCACGCTGGCGAGGTGGGGCGACTGCTCCATGAAATCCAGCGCCGTCATTCCGGACACGGCAACGACGGGAAGCCCCGGTGCGCGCTCGCGCAGGGTCGCAATGACGTCGACACCGCTGATATCGCCGAGGAAAATATCGACGATCACCGCGTCAAAGCGGCCTTCTGCGAAGGTCTTCAGCCCGGCCGCACCGCCGTCGGCCTCGGCAACCCCGTAATGGTTGACCCGAAGCACGATCGCGACCATCGCGCGGACGTCCTTCTGGTCGTCGATGATGAGAACGCGAGGCATGGGAACAACTCCCGCAGATCGATCAAATGATATGATTCAAACCTGGAACCCGGCACCGTGGCAGGGCATTATGACACCACCCAGTAAAGCGCATCTTACCTGGTCCCCATTCCGCGTTCCCCCTCAAATTAAGTAAGCTGTAACCTTCGGTTGAGTCGCCGCGGTATCAGTTC